>NZ_VHTA01000039.1:0-1037 GCF_030851525.1 Vibrio sp. 2017_1457_13 | reverse complement strand
GCCCGCTTAAGGGGCTGACAACGCTACTACCAAGTTTCCGCATAACACCGTAACCACAAAAATCAACGCATAATAAAAATGCCACGCGTTGGAAGTCCCTCTTGAAGCGTTTGTTATGCTTTATTACCTATTGATTACATTGAACTTTTACAATGTTCATTGGTTAAAGCCACTTTGACTCAAAATGATAAACTTGCCTACTTTCAGCAATCATTGGTGCAGATAAGATCCCAAACAAGTTGAAGCGAATTAGCCTGCGGAATCAAGGAGCAAACAACATCAAAGGAAAAGACCGTTCAGCAACAATCGAACCTTTTGCGTACACAATTTATCAGAGCAGAGTCGGAAAAAAGCGCATAACCACCGATAAACTTGCGCTAACCAAACACTGTCAACAAGTAAGATATTCATGAGATCCCAAACATGCTGAAGCGAAATAGCCGGTGGAATCAATGAGCAAGCAACACCAAAGAAAGAGACCTTTCAGCAAAAATCGAACCTTTTGCGAGCACAATTTATCAGAGCAAAACCCGACAAAAAAACAAAAGCATCGTTCAACTTTCAATAACCACCAAAAAGAACAATAAACTCATAATATCAATAAATTAGAATAGGAAAACTTCCAAATCAGACTGAGTTTTCCCATTAAAATTTATATATTGATTTTGCTGAGGCTCAATAAAGCATAACGCCCGCTTAAGGGGCTGACAACGCTACTACCAAGTTTCCGCATAACACCGTAACCACAAAAATCAACGCATAATAAAAATGCCGCGCGTTGGAAGTCCCTCTTGAAGCGTTTGTTATGCTTTATTACTCATTGATTACATTGAACTTTTACAAAATTCATTTGTTCTCAGCAGTTTAACTCAAAATGGCAAACCAGCCTACTTTCAGCAATCATTGTTGTCGATAAGATCCCAAACAAGTTGAAGCGAATTAGCCTGCGGAATCAATGAACCAGCAACACCAAAGAAAGAGACCTTTCAGCAACAATCGAACCTTTTACGCACACAATTTATCAGAGCAAAGCCGGA
>NZ_VHTA01000038.1:0-1240 GCF_030851525.1 Vibrio sp. 2017_1457_13 | reverse complement strand
TCCTGCGGAGACGCGGGAGTGCCTTCGGGAACTGTAAGACAGGTGCTGCATGGCTGTCGTCAGCTCGTGTTGTGAAATGTTGGGTTAAGTCCCGCAACGAGCGCAACCCTTATCCTTGTTTGCCAGCGAGTAATGTCGGGAACTCCAGGGAGACTGCCGGTGATAAACCGGAGGAAGGTGGGGACGACGTCAAGTCATCATGGCCCTTACGAGTAGGGCTACACACGTGCTACAATGGCGCATACAGAGGGCGGCGAGCTAGCGATAGTGAGCGAATCCCAAAAAGTGCGTCGTAGTCCGGATTGGAGTCTGCAACTCGACTCCATGAAGTCGGAATCGCTAGTAATCGTGGATCAGAATGCCACGGTGAATACGTTCCCGGGCCTTGTACACACCGCCCGTCACACCATGGGAGTGGGCTGCAAAAGAAGCAGGTAGTTTAACCTTCGGGAGGACGCTTGCCACTTTGTGGTTCATGACTGGGGTGAAGTCGTAACAAGGTAGCGCTAGGGGAACCTGGCGCTGGATCACCTCCTTACGTAAAGATTGTGCATTGATGAGTGTTCACACAGATTGAATTGGTTTATTAGTAAAGAGAGTATCTTAGTGTCCCGTTCGTCTAGAGGCCTAGGACACCGCCCTTTCACGGCGGTAACAGGGGTTCGACTCCCCTACGGGATACCATCTTAAAGCGCATTGCTAAGCAGTGTTTTTTAAGATGGTTTACTCGTTTTAAAAGCGATAAATCTAGCTCTTTAACAATTTGGAAAGCTGACAAAGTAACTTATCTTCATTGATGGGTTACTTGTAAAGTTCTCAATCTTTATCTTTTGATAAAGACCAAAAATACACATTCAAGTGTGCTTGGTGAAAAACATCTTCGGATGCTTTTCAAAATTGAGTCCGGCAAAATCTGTCTCGCACTCATGTAAATTAAACGCGAGACAACTTGGTCGCTTGTTTGTTTTCACTTTCGTGAAAGCAAGAAGCCAAAGACCCTTTGGGGTTGTATGGTTAAGTGACTAAGCGTACACGGTGGATGCCTAGGCAGTCAGAGGCGATGAAGGACGTATTAACTTGCGATAAGCGTAGATGAGGCAGTAAAAGCCACTCGAGTCTACGATTTCCGAATGGGGAAACCCAAGTGCATAAGCACTTATCGCTGCGTGAATACATAGCGCAGCGAGGCAAACCGGGGGAACTGAAACATCTAAGTACCCCGAGGAGAAGAAATCAACCG
>NZ_VHTA01000037.1:0-1243 GCF_030851525.1 Vibrio sp. 2017_1457_13 | reverse complement strand
CAGGGCGTCCGCATGAATGGTTAGAATTTAGCCGCCAACTTAAATCCAGCTAACAAGACTTGCTCCAAGAAGCCGGGGTTCATCATGCAACGCTTCTGCTTCATTGGCACACTAATTTTGGTTGGCTCAGCTCTTAGCATGTTAAGCGCCATGTGTCTTAACCCTGCCAAGTTTTCAGCTGCGTTTTCTCGGTAAATCTGACAAGCATCTTCCCGCATGCTCACATCTAAAATCCAATGCATTGACTCAATGCCCCAGTGGGCTCGAATAGCATTTCCAGCTTGCTCCGGAGTCAGGTCAGCTGAACTTATGTAGTAGCGGTACTCCAACACTGGTGCTTTGCCTTTTGCGGCTCGGTAATTTTCAACCATGACTATACTGCTTAGTCGGCTCCACGTAGAGAAGTCACCCTCCAACTCGCAGGCCTTGAGTACATGGCAAGTTCGTGCTTCAACACGGCCTTTCTGTTTCTCGATGTGATAGGTGTTTTTTTCAATCGGAGCACGACGGTGTGGGGCGAAGGCGGCCTGTACGGCTGCCGACAACTTGCCTTGGTTCCCCTTTACTGCCAACAAGTAATCACCGCCTTTGTTGGTAATTACCTTGGCAATTTTGGTCTGGCAGGCCATCGCATCAATCGTCACGAGGGCTCCGCGCAAGTCGAGCATCTTAATCAATTCCGGAATTGCGGTGATTTCATTGCTCTTATTATCAGTTTTGAGTTGGCCTAATACCAGTTGGTTGGCACTCGCGTAGGCGCTCACCATATGGATGGTGCTTTGTCTGTCATCTCTATCGTAGGAGCCGCGCAAAGTCTTGCCATCAATGGCAACCACCTCACCACACGTCAAGGTATGTACCGCATTCATCCAGCCCAGGAAACAGTCGCGAAACTCGGCAGGGTCAATACCTGCGATCAGACGAGCAAAGGTATCGTCAACAGGCACGCCGTTTTCAAACAGACCCTGTTTAAGAAACCACTCATGGTGACCAAGAATATATTCACGAATGTCGGTCCAGCCTTGACCACCGGCTATCACGGCGCAGATTGAACCAAACAAAATATCAAACAGAGGGTAGTCAACTTTTGCGCTTTGCCGTTCGTCACGGATGATGCTGAAGTGCTCTTTGATGGTATTAATATTCATGGCAACACCTTAAAAAAGGAGCATAAGATCACAGCCCGCACGTCAGGTCAAACTTAACCTCGCATTGCGCAAAAAACGTTCATGATCTTGCCCTG
>NZ_VHTA01000036.1:0-1261 GCF_030851525.1 Vibrio sp. 2017_1457_13 | reverse complement strand
GCTTTTAGCACTATCGGCACAGTCAATTCATTATCGTTCTGTTGGAACGATAATAGCTTTGAATTACGCTTCTATTTATAGGAGCTAGGTAATTTAGAGTCAGTATTCATTGAGCCAAAAAGAACTTAAATTGAAGAGTTTGATCATGGCTCAGATTGAACGCTGGCGGCAGGCCTAACACATGCAAGTCGAGCGGTAACAGGAAGAAAGCTTGCTTTCTTTGCTGACGAGCGGCGGACGGGTGAGTAATGCCTGGGAAATTGCCCTGATGTGGGGGATAACCATTGGAAACGATGGCTAATACCGCATGATGCCTACGGGCCAAAGAGGGGGACCTTCGGGCCTCTCGCGTCAGGATATGCCCAGGTGGGATTAGCTAGTTGGTGAGGTAATGGCTCACCAAGGCGACGATCCCTAGCTGGTCTGAGAGGATGATCAGCCACACTGGAACTGAGACACGGTCCAGACTCCTACGGGAGGCAGCAGTGGGGAATATTGCACAATGGGCGCAAGCCTGATGCAGCCATGCCGCGTGTATGAAGAAGGCCTTCGGGTTGTAAAGTACTTTCAGTCGTGAGGAAGGGGGTATCGTTAATAGCGGTATTCTTTGACGTTAGCGACAGAAGAAGCACCGGCTAACTCCGTGCCAGCAGCCGCGGTAATACGGAGGGTGCGAGCGTTAATCGGAATTACTGGGCGTAAAGCGCATGCAGGTGGTTTGTTAAGTCAGATGTGAAAGCCCGGGGCTCAACCTCGGAGTTGCATTTGAAACTGGCAGGCTAGAGTACTGTAGAGGGGGGTAGAATTTCAGGTGTAGCGGTGAAATGCGTAGAGATCTGAAGGAATACCGGTGGCGAAGGCGGCCCCCTGGACAGATACTGACACTCAGATGCGAAAGCGTGGGGAGCAAACAGGATTAGATACCCTGGTAGTCCACGCTGTAAACGATGTCTACTTGGAGGTTGTGGCCTTGAGCCGTGGCTTTCGGAGCTAACGCGTTAAGTAGACCGCCTGGGGAGTACGGTCGCAAGATTAAAACTCAAATGAATTGACGGGGGCCCGCACAAGCGGTGGAGCATGTGGTTTAATTCGATGCAACGCGAAGAACCTTACCTACTCTTGACATCTACAGGATCCTGCGGAGACGCGGGAGTGCCTTCGGGAACTGTAAGACAGGTGCTGCATGGCTGTCGTCAGCTCGTGTTGTGAAATGTTGGGTTAAGTCCCGCAACGAGCGCAACCCTTATCCTTGTTTGCCAGC
>NZ_VHTA01000035.1:0-1307 GCF_030851525.1 Vibrio sp. 2017_1457_13 | reverse complement strand
GACCCTGTAAATAATTTTGTGTAACTGCTATTGCTTACAAGTAATCAGTTAATCGTTCTTCAAACATAATCATAAAGCGATTTAGCGCTTGCTTCCAGTGATGAATTGGCATCGTCCATCTCTTGGATGCATCCATAATCGCTAAATACACCACCTTTCTTGCCGATTCATCTGTTGGGAACAGTTTGCGTTTCTTGGTCGCTTTTCTGATCACGCTGTTCAGGGATTCAATCGCATTCGTCGTGTAGATAGCTTTACGAATATCTTGAGGATAGCTGAACAGTGTATTGAGATTGTCCCAATGCGCCGTCCACGAACGACTGATTTGCGGATACTTTTCATCCCATTTATCACCAAAGCGTTCGAGTGCCAGCAGAGCGTCATCTTCCGTTGTGGCTTGATAGATTTCCTTTAAGTCAGTGCTAATCGTCTTGTAGTCTTTCCATGGCACGTATTTCATTGAGTTTCGCACCATGTGTACGATACAGAGCTGGATTTGAGTTTTTGGATAGACGGTATTGATCGCATCAGGGAAACCCTTAAGGCCATCGACACAGGCGATGAGAATATCATTTACGCCTCGATTTTGAAGCTCAGTGAGCACGCTGAGCCAGAATTTGGCACCTTCAGTTTCTGACATCCACATACCCAAAAGTTCTTTCTGCCCTTCCATATTTACGCCAAGAGCAAGGTAAATGGCTTTGTTGATCACCTGCTTATTCTGGCGAACTTTCACTACGATACAGTCAAGATAAACAATAGGATAAATGGCATCAAGTGGCCTAGCTTGCCATTCTATAACTTGTTCTAATACTGCATCAGTGACTTTCGATATCAAGCTTGCTGAGACATCGGCATCATACATTTCCTTGAATGTGGCGACGATTTCACGCGTTGTCATGCCTTTGGCGTACAAGCTTAAAATCTTGTCGTCCATAGATTGAAATCGTGTTTGGTGTTTGCGGACTAGCTTGGGTTCGAAGGAGGCTTCGCGGTCACGGGGAACATCCAATTGGATCTCACCATCATCGGTCAGCAGCCGTTTTGATGAATAGCCGTTACGACTGTTATCAGCACGAGCGGGGGCGTGTTTTTCATAACCAAGGTGCTCATCGAGTTCAGCATTGAGAGCGGTTTCAACAGTCACCTTAGTGAGCATTTTTCTGAAGTCATCAAGATCGGAAGGAGTCTTGATTGATTTAGCAGCTTCGCGAGCGAAGGCTTCTAGAGCTTTCTTATCCATATTGCTTATCCTTAGCCATGACTGGCTTAATTATAAGCAGATACACAATTTAAATTACAGGCTC
>NZ_VHTA01000034.1:0-1317 GCF_030851525.1 Vibrio sp. 2017_1457_13 | reverse complement strand
ATAAAAATGCCACGCGTTGGAAGTCCCTCTTGAAGCGTTTGTTATGCTTTATTACCTATTGATTACATTGAACTTTTACAATGTTCATTAGTTAAAGCCACTTTAACTCAAAATGATAAACTTGCCTCCTTTCAGTAATCATTGGTGCCGATAAGATCCCAAACAAGTTGAAGCGAAATAGCCTGAGGAATCAAGGGGTCAACAACACCAAAGGAAAAGACCTTTCAGCGACAATCGAACCTTTTGCATACACAATTTATCAGAGCAGAGTTGGCCGAAAAAGCACAAGCATCGTTCAACTTTCAATAGCCACAAAAAAGAACAATAAACTCATAATATCAATGAATTAGAATAGGAAAATTTCTAAATCAGACTGAGTTTTCCCATTAAAATTTATATATTGATTTTGCTGAGGCTCAATAAAGCATAACGCCCTGTTAAGGTGTGAGCAACGCAATGCCGAACCTACCGCATACCACCTTAAACACTAAACTTAACGCATAGTAAAAATGCCACGCGTTGCGAATCACTCTTAAACAGTTTGTTAGCCCACATCTCACCGCTAGTGCTATAACCAATTGCTAATAAAGTTCTGAACGAACACCGAACCTGATGGAGTGAATGTCCAAACAAATGCTCCAATATTTACGAATATCGTCAGCCACAAAATCGATTTAAATGGCTGTTTTTTCGACTTATGACGAAGTTGATTTTGAGCACATAATGCCCCCATCCAACCACCGAGTAACGATAAAAGATGAAGCGTATTTTCTGGTGTCCGCCATTTGCCGTTTTGAGCGGCATTTTTATCTATTGCGTACATTACGTAGGTTACAATGGACATCAGGATATAAGCCACAATGAACAGCTTCTCACCACCTAGTATGAATACAGCTGTACTCGCTAAAACTAAGTAAACGATGCTAAACATGATTGTTGAAGGTACCGAGCCGGAACCCAGAATTGTTACATTAGTGGCGTTGTAACGCCCTTTTTTGTCTTCGTTAACTTCAAATTTAACTTCATCATCGACCTTAGGGCGTCGACCTTTACTCTGAACCGTTGATATATGGAGAAAAACTCTTAATTCACCATTTAATGCCGAAATGAATCCATAACCTTTTGAGTCATTCCACTCTATAACTTTACCTTTGATCATCGAACTCTACTTTTTATTTCTCTCTTGTGGGCTAACGCCGCGTTAAGGGGTGAGCAACGCAACTACCAACTCACCGCATTACACTAAAAACTAATAAAATCAACGCATAACGAAAATGCCGCGCGTTGCGAATCCCTCTTGAACGCTTTGTTATGCAG
>NZ_VHTA01000033.1:0-2109 GCF_030851525.1 Vibrio sp. 2017_1457_13 | reverse complement strand
AAAAGACCACAAAGTATCAAGCCACTCACGTTACCGTTGCCAATATGACCCTGCTCGTCAATGATATTGAACTGAGCATCCCACAAGGCACGCCAGCGACCTATCTCGCAGAGCTTATCGGTGCGTTATCATGAAACGCATGCTCAGCGCCCCAGAAATTTACTTATATCGTGAAAACGTCGATTTTAGAAAGTCCATCAACGGCCTTGCCGCGATAATCGAAAGTGACACCGACTTACCTTTAGGAAGTGGCGCACTGTTCCTGTTCACCAACAAGCAGCGCGACAAAATTAAAGTGTTGTACTGGGATAAAACAGGCTTTGCTCTCTGGTATAAACGCCTCGAAAAAGCCAAGTACAAGTGGCCATCAAAAGAGCAAAATGAGGTGTTTACCCTAACTCAATTCGAGCTTGATAGACTGCTTTCTGGCTTCACGATTATCGGCCACAAACCCATTGAAATAAACGATTTTACAATAACTTAAGCGATAATAAAGTCTTATCCACCAAGCGTTAACGGCATGATTTTAGTATAATCAATGCCATGAAAAAGACGCCAAATATCAACCCAGAAAGCCAAGATGTTGCCGAGCTACAAGCGATGGTGAAAGCGTTGTTGGCGTCGGAAACCCAATTGAAACAAGAGCGCCAGTCGCTACTTGAACAACTCAAACTTGCCTTCGACCGCCAGTTCGCTAAACGCTCGGAGGCATTAAGGCCTTACGATGAAGCGCAAGGTGACCTCTTCAACGAAGCGGAATGTGAAGCCGCTAAAGAAGAAGAGGTTGAAGTGGTCACGACGACCACCACAACGAAGAAACGCGGTAAACGTAAGCCACTGCCAAAGACCTTGCCTCGTGAGGTTATCGAACTGGATTTAGACGACCATGAAAAGCTGTGCGCTTGCTGTAAACATAACCTGCATAAAATCGGTGAAGACCGCAGTGAAAAGTTGGAGTTCACGCCAGCGGTGCTCAAAGTGCTGGAATATGTTCGTCCTAAATATGCTTGTCGTCAGTGCGAGCAAACCGAAGACAACAGCCGTATCGTTCAAAAGCCAGCGCCGCAAAGCATTATCCCTAAGAGCTTCGCGACAGAAAGCTTGCTGGCCAATATCATCCTCGGCAAATATCAATACGCGATGCCACTGTATCGTCAAGAATCGCTGTTTACCCAGTCGGGTATCGAACTATCACGAACCACCATGGCAAGGTGGATTATCCAAGTCAGTGAGAAGTTCGCCCCGCTTTACGCGGCCTTAAAAACGCACCTACTCGAGCAAATAGTGGTTCAGGCGGATGAAACGCCGCTCAATGTGCTCAAGGAAGACAAGCAATGCTACATGTGGCTCTACTGCTCGGGTGCGGACTCGCCAGATGCCGCACTCCCTAATGTGAAAAACATCGTCTTGTTCGACTACCAAAACAGTCGCGCGAGGTCGTGTCCTGTTGCCTTCTTGGGCAACTATGGTGGGTATCTGCAAACCGATGGCTATGGTGCTTATGATGGGCTTCATCTCATCACCAATGTCGGTTGCTTCGCGCATGCTCGGCGCAAGTTCATGGACGCGAAAAAGCTTCAAGGCAAAGGCAAGTCAGGCAAAGCGGACAAAGCGCTGGCCAAAATCCAGAAGCTTTATGGGATAGAATCCCGCTTAAAAGGTGAGTCTGCAGAAAAACGAAGAGCAGAACGCCAGGTGCATGCCAAGCCGATACTGGATGAGTTATACGAGTGGATGACAACTCAGAAAGTGCTTGAGTCTAGCCCGCTGGGTAAAGCGATAAAATACACGCTCGGTCAGTGGCCGAAGCTGATCCGCTATATCGATGACGGTCACTTATCGATAGACAATAACCGTGCTGAACGCGCAATAAAACCGCTGGTTATTGGGAGAAAGAACTGGCTCTTCTCGACCAATCCCAATGGAGCGGAAGCGAGTGCGATGCTTTACAGTATCGTCGAGACCGCGAAAGCCAACGGCCTTATCCTTTACGACTACATTGTCAAGTGCATGCAGGAGTTAGCGAAAGCGGAACCTGATATCGATGCACTCCTGCCTTGGAACTTCAAACACTAACAATATCGCCCCGTGGGTTCATGGGGCGGATAC
>NZ_VHTA01000032.1:0-2177 GCF_030851525.1 Vibrio sp. 2017_1457_13 | reverse complement strand
CACGTATAACAAAGCGTTTAAGAGGGATTCGCAACGCTTAGCATTTTCATTATGCGTTGATTTTATTAGTTTTTAGTGTAATGCGGTGAGTTGGTAGTTGCGTTACTCACCCCTTAACGCGGCGTTAGGTTTTTCCGCGGAAAATATCGAATTAGAGGATTCTTAATCATGGATTATGAAACGAAGCTACAACTTGCGCACAAAGAACTAAGTGATAAAGGTGTTCGGAGGTCTAACTACAATCCTCTATTTGTAAAGTTATTACGTAAATTCGGATTATGTGTTCCGCCTCCTTATTACCAGAGTTTTTTTGCCAACGTTATGCTTTGTTTGATTTTCTTTGCTCCTTTTTGGGGATTCTTTCAATGGTTTCTGGTTTGGAATGAACTCGGCAAACCAGTTTTAGAAGCCGTTTATATCTCGTTACTTGCTGGCGCTTTGTTTGGCCTTTTTATGGCAACCATCTATTACATTAGGCGTAAGCAATTAAATCTAACAGATTGGAGTTCATTGGGAGAATAAGCCCAAAACCTAACAAGGCGTTAAAGAGGGATTCGCAACGCGTGGTATTTTCGTTATGCTTTGATTTTATTGGTTTTTAGTGTAATGCGGTGAGTTAGTCGTTGCGTTGCTCACCCCTTAACGCGGCGTTATGTGAATTGGAGAAATTGAGTATATGAAGAAGTTAATCGCTATATTTATAGCCGTCTTTTGTCTAGCTTCGATTGGTGCTCAAGCTAATGATCATCAATTAAAAAATGCGTATGAAAATCGTCAAAGTGATATTCAAGTTAAAGGCTCAGGCACAGTCATTCGCTTGTTACCTGATGACAACGAAGGGAGTAGGCATCAAAAATTCATATTGAAACTGGACAGTAAACAAACTTTACTTGTTGCTCACAATATTGATTTAGCTCCTAGGGTTCCAAATCTAAAAGTTGGCGATCGAGTCCAGTTTTACGGTGAATATGAATGGAACAAAAAAGGTGGTGTCATGCACTGGACGCACAAGGATCCAAACAATAAACACCCGCACGGTTGGTTAAAGCACAACGGTAAGACGTACGAGTAACATTCACATAACAAACGCTTCAAGAGGGACTTCCAACGCGCGGCATTTTTATTATGCGTTGATTTCAGTGGTTTTAGTGTTATGCGGAAACTTGGTAGTAGCGTTGTCAGCCCCTTAAGCGGGCGTTAGGTTTTCTCAGTTTCAGTAAGATAAAGGGCAACATGTACAATAAAATACCATCATACAAACCCTTGAAATCAAGGTGCGCATTTCCTGGTGATGAAGAAGCACCAATGGTGTATTTTTTCAATCCTACTGGCTTACTCGGTCAGATACAGATGGAGTTAGATTGGAAAATGTATGATTTTTGTAGACTCCAGCAAATAATTCACGGTCATATAGCTGAAAACGAGAAAGCTATAGATGTGTTTGTTGAACAACATAAAGAACAATTGGCAAGAGCAGATGAAAATAGCATGATGTATGTGCGCGCTAGAGAACAAATCCACGCTCAATCTTCATCAAATTATCAAACATATCAATTTTCAAACCAAATGACAGTTGTTGGTCTTTGGGCTATCGCTGAACAGACTATGGGGTTTGTGTATAAGAAAATGTGTTTCCATATCAATGGAATTCAAGAATCTGATGTAAAGGTTCCTTATAGGTTCAACGAATTTAATAAAGAATTTGCAAAGTTAGGTATCACGTTGTCCACATTGGATTCTTTCCAAGATGCAGATGAATGCCGCACCCTAAACAACACTATTAAGCATGGGCATAAAATTAAGGGGCACATTGTTGAGTTTCCATACTTTAGTCCTCTTAATGGAAAATTAATTCTTGAGGTCGATTTTGAGCTACAAAGATATGTTACTGGGGTGATTCAGTTTTTGAGTAGCTTGATAGAGCAAGGCAATAAGGTGCTTGATCCGAGCCATCCTACACACTAAACCTAACAAAGCATTTAAGAGTGATTCGCAACGCTTGGCAGTTTCGCTTCGCTCAAGTATAGCCAAGCGCCGCTCACACCTTAATGCGGCGTTATGTGTTTTTGAGCATACAAAAGGAGATTTGTAGTGAAGGTTTATGGAGATATCCAATCTGGTAACTGTTACAAGGTTAAGCTTTTGCTTTCTTTTTTGGGCATTGAGCATGAGTGGTG
>NZ_VHTA01000031.1:0-2283 GCF_030851525.1 Vibrio sp. 2017_1457_13 | reverse complement strand
GGAAGGAGTCTTGATTGATTTAGCAGCTTCGCGAGCGAAGGCTTCTAGAGCTTTCTTATCCATATTGCTTATCCTTAGCCATGACTGGCTTAATTATAAGCAGATACACAATTTAAATTACAGGCTCCTAAATTCTATGCTCAGAGACGGCTGCATGTGGGATGCAAACAGCGCCAAAATTAACTCTTGACGCCATAGTCTCTTGTTAGTTTTTGTGCTGCAACAAGAACTGTTCTAACATTTTACCAACCAATTCCGGAGATTCTTGATGCGAAGAATGTCCTGTCAATGGGATATTCGCAAAACTACAACCTGTAATTTTCGACTTTAAAGCCGCTGCCTCTTCCAACGAAAACAAGAAGTCATTATCACCTCGCATTACTAATGTCGGGCAACTAATTTTTTCAACTAATTTATGTGGGTAACCAGATTTTGTTGTATCAAGCCAGACTGCTTTTACAGCGTCTACGAGTTTAGGGAAATCCGGTTTAGGATTTGACGCCTTATATAAAGCAACATCATCGGCAAACCTTGATGACCAAAATTCAGCCGTCAAACCACTTAGTAATTCAACCGATGGATCATCTGCTTCTAATCGCCACTGCGAACCAAGTGTCACTAAACAAGATACCCTTTCCGGCTCTTGTATTGCTAACCGATAACCTACGATACCACCGTCACTGAAACCAAAAATTGAATATTTATCGATGCCCAAATAGCTCAGAACATGCTGAACGTCTTGTTGATATTGCATGTAATTAAGTGGACGATCACCTAAAAGAGACTTCCCGTGACCACGGAAATCTATACTTATCAATTGATAGTCAGCAGCAACATATTTATGAATTGAACTTAACTCATTCAATGAACCAAGACCGCCATGAAGCATCAATAAGGGCTTGCCATCATGATTACCTGAAAGCTCGTAATAAATCTCGGAGCCACTAACACTTACATACCCATTTTTATTTTTCATTTTATCGACCAACTACGTTTGTATTGATTTGACCTGAAAAAACTAACGCCCGCCTAAGGGGCTGGCAACGCATTACCACTAAACTCAAACACAACAACCATAACCACCGCGGCTCAATGGGACTGGAAACGCCACGCGTTGACAGTCCCTCTTGAGGCGTTTGTTAGTTTCGTAGTCTATTGTTTAGCAATGATTTTTAACACATTTGCTTGAAAGTCATTTTACGCAAATGCATCGAACAAGCACACGTCCAACGCCAAAAGCTGTGAAGTTGACTGCCAAAACTCAAAACAATAAAGGTTAAGTTGGCCACTTACCGAATTTCCGACAAAGAAAGCGCGATTTCAGCGACAATGCAGCCTTTGTGAAACGAAACTTTCCGTGTGGAGCATCCAACAACATTGAAGCATCGAAACTTGATGGTTTTCAGCGACTTTGAAACTACTGAACTTTCAACGCTTTCTACCAAATCAGCATCAAGCCAAACTTAAAAGTCCAGTTGTGCAGTTTGAACGCCAAAAGCTGAATTTTCAGAACCTTGGGCGTAAATTTTTGATGATCTTTCCTGAGAGAAACTAACGCCGCGTTAAGGGGCAGCCAACGCTACTACCAACTTTCTGCATAACACCGTAACCACCGAAATCAACGCACAGTAAAAATGCCACGCGTTGGCTGTCCCTCTTTAACGCTTTGTTAGGCAAAATTTCTAACGCTCAACTCGTAAGTTGTAAATCTATTACCCAACATCTTTGTTGAAAACACTCTTTGAGACTTTCTACGCAAGAAATCGTACTCTGGACGCGTATGCAGTAAGTGGATATATACCATCTCGTGACCATAGTTTCGAGACCAAGTCATAAGTGACTTAAATACCTGCTTACCAAGCCCCCAACAACTATCATCGAGAACCATAGCAATTTCAAAGCCCAACTCCGACGACTGAATACCACACCAACCAACTAAGTTTTCATCTAACTCTATAGCTCTTACTTTACAACCTTCAATTCGGTCTTCGTTGAGTTTATCCTTAATCCAATACTTCACTGACACAGAATCAAACTCATCGTGAGCAACTAGATGCTTTCGAATACTTAACTTGTTTAATATTGGGAGAAATTTTTCAGGCTCAATTTCATCGAGATGAACATATCTAATTTGTCTCATTAGTCACCCATTTTGCCTAACGCCGCGTTAAGGGGTGAGCAACGCAACTACCAACTCACCGCATTACACTAAAAACTAATAAAATCAACGCATAACGAAAATGCCGCGCGTTGCGAATCCCTCTTGAACGCTTTGTTATGCAG
>NZ_VHTA01000030.1:0-2501 GCF_030851525.1 Vibrio sp. 2017_1457_13 | reverse complement strand
TTTATCTCATTATCCCAATATCCAATCGTGGTGCGAAAGGATCAAAGGACAAAAAAGTTACGTTGGTATGATTTAAGCCAACACATAACAAAGCGTTCAAGAGGGATTCGCAACGCGCGGCATTTTCATTATGCGTTGATTTTATTAGTTTTTAGTGTAATGCGGTGAGTTGGTAGTTGCGTTGCTCACCCCTTAACGCGGCGTTATGTGCCACTAAGGTTTATCAGAACAAATCACTATGAGAGCCAATTCTAGCTAATTGGAGCTGGCCATCAAAAATGCGATAAATGAGCACTAGATCTGGTTTAACGTGGCAGTCACGGAATCCAACCCATCCGCCAGTTAGAGGGTGATCAACATTTTTAGGGTCGAGTTTTTCGCCTCTTTGCAGCTTTGATATGATGTTGCCGACTTCAATGATGTCCGAAATCGGCATTTTTGTGATTTTTTTGAAGTCTTTTTTGAATTGTGTTGAGTATTCTAAGCTATACATTCTTAACTTTGCCTTCAGTTAACTCAGTAAGCATAGCGTCAACAGATTCTGCTTTATGCCCATGACCTTGAACGAGTTCATTCATTGCAGAAATCGTTGTTTCATTTGGTTGAGGCACACGTAAGTCAAATGGAATACCACCATGATTAATCACGGCTTTTGCAAAAATTTTAATAGCTTGTGATGTACTAAGACCCATTTCGTCACAGATGCTAGTAAAAGCAACTTTGGTATCATGGTCTATACGAGTACTTAGCATTTCTGTTCTCATAACAGCACCTTTAGTTGTACAATGTATTACATAGTTAAACATTAGTATAATGGCACATAACAAACGCTTCAAGAGGGACTTCCAACGCGTGGCATTTTTATTTTGCGTTGATTTTGGTGGTTTCAGTGTTATGCGGAAACTTGATAGTAGCGTTGTCAGCCCCTTAAGCGGGCGTTAGCATTCAAGGAGAAAAGTTTGCACATTCCAGGGAAGTTTAAACAAGACAATATTGATGTACTTATCAATCTGATGCGTGAATATCCATTCGCAACAGTCATTACCTCTTCAAATTCAGCGATTGAGGCTAATCATCTTCCTTTATCTTTAATAGAGTTGGACGGTAAGTTACGTTTAAAGGGGCACATAGCTAAGGTCAATTCAGTTTGGCAAACCGCTAATCCTGTATCTGAAGTTCTTGTGATTTTTAACGGCCCAAATAGCTATGTATCTCCCAGTTATTATCCGACTAAGAAAGAGAATGGTAAGGCTGTGCCGACATGGAATTATATTGTGGTACATGTGAAAGGAAAGATTCGGTTTATTCACGAACCGCAATGGATATTGGAGGTTCTTGAGCAGTTAACATCGGAGCACGAGCAAGGACAAGAGGTGCCGTGGTCAATGTCAGATGCACCGGAGGGATACATTCATAAAATGTTGCCTGCGGTAGTAGGTGTTGAAATTGAGGTAGAGTCACTCAGTGGTCAATGGAAATTAAGCCAGAATCATCCAGAGATAAATCAACAGGGTGTTGTTGATGGCTTGTCATCCAAAGATGATACAAGCTCACAGGTTATCGCTTCACTCATGAGCGCTAATCTTTGACAAGAATGCTAACAAGGCGTTAAAGAGGGATTCGCAACGCGTAGCATTTTCGTTATGCTTTGATTTTATTAGTTTTTAGTGCAATGCGGTTAGTTGGTAGTCGCGTTACTCACCCCTTAACGCGGCGTTAGGCATAGGGAAGTTATGGAAGTCGTTCAGCTAAACGAGCATGAGCTAAAAATGTTGTGTGATGGCCAATCTGAGTTCAAGTATATTCTTGACGGGATTCCACCAAAGCATGTTTTAGATCGCTCTCTTAATAATTATCGTAATTCAGTTTGTGAAATTTGGTCTTTACCGTACTTTATAAAGTTAAATGATCAGCTAATTGGCAGTTGCGGTTTTAAGAACCCGCCGTCTGATTATCGAGTGGAAATCGGTTACAACGTAGCGTTTGATGTTCGTGGTAAAGGTATTGCAACATTTGCAGTTAATAAACTTTGCCAAATTGCTTTTGAATCTGGTTTAGTCAAAGTTGTCTTTGCCTTAATCGCTTCTGAAAATTTAGCTTCACTTCATGTTGTTCGCAAAAATGGATTTATCTATAAAAACATGGTTGTGGATAGTGATGGTGAGTCATTAGAATGTTGGGAAATAATCCAATAATATCAATGCGTTGGTAAATGCCTAACAAGGCGTTAAAGAGGGATTCGCAACGCGCGGCATTTTCGTTATGCGTTGATTTTATTAGTTTTTAGTGTAATGCGGTGAGTTGGTAGTTGCGTTGCTCACCCCTTAACGCGGCGTTATATTTCTCTTAAATTCAACGTGTTACAAATTTAAACGTTAAGTGGTAATGTGAGTGTTTTGCTGGTTGATGATTTCTTGTGAAGCATAGCTGTTGATTTGATCAAGTTTATCAATGTCTAACGAACATTATTGTTTAATCGCATTTAGCAACTCTTTTGATTT